>NZ_JAFHKM010000001.1 GCF_016937515.1 Cohnella algarum | reverse complement strand
GAGCCAGATCGAGCAATTTTGGAACAAGCTGGGGCGCGAATACGGCGGCTACTTTCCGGAAGGACAAATACCGGAACTCAGTCAAATGATGTTTCCGGAAGGGAAGCCCTGGAGTGTTTCCCAGGCGCTCGGAGGACTCGCGCGGTACTTCCTTCACGAGCTGCTGTACAGCGGCAAGCTCGTCGTGACGATCGTGCTGCTCGCCGTGTTCGCGATGATCCTGGAACGATGCAAAACGCGTTCGAGCGGAACGCGGTCAGCCGGGTCGCCTATTCGATCGCGTACATCGTGCTCCTCATCATCGCCGTCAACAGCTTCCGCAGCGCCACGGCCTACGCGGAGGAAGCGATCAGCGGCATGGTGCAGTTCATGCTGGCGATGGTCCCGCTGCTGCTGACGCTGCTTGCCGGTTCGGGAGGGGTCACGACCGTCGCGGTCATGCATCCGCTGATCGTGTTCATGATTCACTCGATCGGCACGCTCATTCACCTGGTCGTCTTTCCGCTGCTGTTCTTTTCCGCCGTCCTGCATTTGGCCAGCGCCGTGTCGGACCGGTACAAGGTGACGCAGCTCGCCAATTTGCTTCGCAGCGTCAGCGTCAGCATGCTGGGCATCCTGCTCACGTTGTTTCTCGGCGTTCTTTCGGTTCAGGGGGCGACCGGGGCGGTGGCGGACGGGATCGTGCTCAAGACGACCAAGTTCGTCACGGGAAATTTCGTGCCCGTCGTCGGCAGAATGTTTTCCGACGCGGGGATACCGTTTTGTCGGCCAGCCTGCTCGTCAAAAACGGTCGGACTTACGGGAGTCATCATTTTGCTCTTTCTGTGCGCGTTCCCGGCGATCAAGATTTTGACGCTGGCGCTGATTTACAACTTGTCGGCAGCCGTTTTGCAGCCGCTCGGGGACTCGCCGATCGCGGGCTGCCTGCAAACGATCGGGAAAACGCTCATTTACGTCTTTGCCGCGCTGGCTTCGGTCGGGCTGATGTTCTTCCTTGCCGTGACGATTATTTTGACGGCGGGCAACGCTTCGGTGATGCTGCGCTGACGACGCGGGAGGTGAACGCATGATCGACGCGCTGGCCAAGTGGCTTCAGCAAATCATCGCCGTCGTGCTGCTCGCTTCGCTCGCCGACCTTCTGTTGCCGAACCGGGTGATGCAGCGCTATGTCCGGCTCGTCGCGGGATTGTTCATTCTGCTGACGATGGTGACGCCGCTCCTGCAATGGATACGCGGCGATTTCGGGGAACGGCTGGCGATGGGGATCGAATCGGCAAGCCGCTCGCCGGAGTCGTCGGCGGACGAGCTGGCCCGCATCCGGGAAGACGGCGAGCGGCTGCAGGCGGTGTGGGCGGAGCGGGCGGCAACGCTCGCGACGGATCGGCTTGCCGGGGAGATCGAGCGCGAAGTGGAACGGGAACAAGGGGTGGACGTCCGCCGGGTGGAGGTGGACGTCGAAACGACGCCGGAAGGCAGCGGGTTGCGGGGATAACGCTCGTTCTCGCCGCCCCCGCCGAGCCTGCCGGCCCGGCATCGTCGCCGGGCAGAGGCATTGCGGAAGTGGAGCCGGTAGCGCCCGTCGACGTCCGGATCGGGACGGACGAGTTGCCCGTCTTCGCCGAAAACGGAGCGGGCGTCGAACCGGAACAAGCTTCCCCGGAACGGCTTGAGGGCGAATCGGAGGCCGACAGCCGGACGAGGCAAAAGATTGCCGCGCAGCTCGCCGCGCGGTGGGGGGTTTCGGCCGACCGCATCGCGGTCGTGACGGAGGCCGGCGGCGGAAATTCGGGATAAGGGGGTGTTCCATGGCAAAATGGCTGCAGCAGTTGGAAACGTTCATCGGAGGAGGACCGGGAGGACCGCGCCGGGTCAAGGCGTTCCGCTGGCTCGTGCTGATTGGGCTCATCGGAGCCGCCCTCATTCTCGTCGCCAATCTCCTCAACGTGAAGACGATCGATCCGTCGGGCGACAAAGATTACGCTCCGCTGGGCGACAACGATTCGCCCGAGCAGCAGACGATGACCGCGGGAGCGGCCCGGGTCGACGATCCGTTCGTCGAAATCGAAACGACGCTGGAAACCCGGCTGAAGGAGATGCTCGAAAACATGGTCGGCGTCGGGACGGCGGACGTGATGGTTACCGTGGAATCGACGGAGGAGACGGTCGTTCAGCAGAACGAACGGGATACGTCGACGATTACCGAAGAGTCCGACCGCAACGGGGCCAAGCGGCACATTACCGACGTGACGAGGGACGGCCAGGTCGTCCTGTACGAAGTGTCGGGCAGCCAGACGCCGATCGTGGTCAAGAAAAATCAAGCCTCGCGTCCGGGCGTGCTGATCGTAGCCAAAGGCGGGGAAAACGCCACCGTGCACAAGCTGATCGCCGAAGCGGTTTCCGGGGACTGGACGTCCCGATCCACCGGATATCGGTCGTTCCGCGCAAGCAATAAGGAGACGAAATAAACGCACAATCGAATAACGCAGCCCATCCGGGGCGGTTCAAAAAAAGCCCAAAATCCAAGGAGGCAAGGAGAGCCATTGAACAACAAAAGGCAAACGATTTGGCTGGTGTCGATGCTCAGTTTGATGTCATTCTGTCGGCATACTACCTGTTTACGGAGGACGTCAATCCGGCCGGACAGACGGCCGACCAGGCCGCGGGTATGCCCAGGCGGATCCCGAAGCGGCGTGGAAATCACGCAGTCGACGGAGCATACGGCGATGAAACCGAAGCCGGGGCCTCCCCGTCGCCTCTCCCGATTCGCAAACGGGCGCGAAGAGCCTTCCGAATCCGGCGATCCGGCTTCCGGGAGCAGCCGTCGCCGGAAGCGGGAAGCGCGGCGAAGAGTCGGCGGCGGAACCCGAAACGGGCGTCCGGAGACGAAGCCGTGCTGAACGGAATGAACAACAATTTGGCGGCAGGGAATATATCGATCGGATCGCGCTTGAAAGATTGGAAAATTACTCGCAGAGCAGGAACGGCTGAACGCGATTATCGCCGACAGCAAAAACACGACGCCCGAGGAAGCCCAGTCCGCGATGGAGGAGCTGAGCCGGCTCGACGCGATCGAAGAGCGGATGACTTCCCTGGAGGAAAAGTTGGTCGCCACCTACGGCAACGTCGTCGTGGAAGAGGAAGAAAGCAACTACAAGGTGGTTGTTCAGGCCGACAAGCTGGAGAAGGACGAAGCCGTAACCATCGTCGAGCTTGCCATGAAGGAGCTGGAGGTTTCGCCCGACAGGCTGACCGTGCAATACATTCCTTGAACGAACGGCGCGCTGCGGCAAAGAGTTCGGCCATAAGGCCGGACTCTTTCCATTTCAGTCGAATGTGATATAATAACTTCGTTATGGGAACGAACAAGCATGGCCTGCAAAGGAACCCCGAACCAAGGAGTGTCCGAGACAATGTTTAAACTTAGCGAAATCAAAGAACTGATCAAATTGGTGGATCAAACGTCCGTTCAAGAGCTGGAAATCGAAAACGAAGGGGCAAGGCTCGCCATTCGCAAACCGGGCCGGACCGAAGTCGTCAACGTGCAAACGGCTCCGGCGGCACATACATACTTGCCCGCGGCGGCATCCGCGCCGGCCGCGGCGCCCGCCCAAGCGGCGGCTTCCCCGGAAGCGCCCAAGAGCGAGTCTTCCGAACGCGAAGGCCTGCACAAGATCGTTTCCCGATGGTGGGAACGTTCTATCGGGCTCCTTCTCCCGATGCCCCGAGCTTCGTCAATGCCGGCGACAAGGTGACCGAGAAGACGGTCGTTTGCATTTTGGAAGCGATGAAGCTGATGAATCCGCTGGAAGCGGAAGTGAAAGGCGAGATCGTCGAGATTCTGTAGAGAACGGACAATTGGTCGAGTACGGCCAACCGCTGTTCCTCGTCAGACCGGAATAAAGGATTTCCGGCTTTCGAGCGTCAACTGGTATCAACGAAGGGGATCTCCTGTTTTGAAAATCCATAAAATTTTGGTGGCCAACCGCGGCGAGATTGCCGTCCGCATTATCCGGGCGTGCCGGGAGCTCGGAATTTCGACCGTCGCGGTCTATTCCGAAGCCGACCGCGAATCGCTGCACGTCCGCTTGGCCGACGAAGCGTACTGCATCGGTCCGACGGCCTCCAAAGACAGCTATTTGAACTTGACCAACATTATGAGCGTGGCTACGCTGACGGAATGCGACGCGATTCATCCGGGCTACGGCTTCCTGTCGGAGAACGCCGACTTCGCGGATATTTGCGAAAGCTGCAACATCACGTTCATCGGCCCTTCCGCCGAAGCGATCAGTCGGATGGGCGACAAGTCCGTGGCGAAGCAGACGATGAAGGAGGCCGACGTTCCGGTCATCCCGGGTTCCGACGGCCTGGTCGAGGATCTGGACGAAGCCGTCCGGGTAGCGCGCGAGATCGGGTATCCGGTCATCATCAAGGCGACGGCCGGTGGCGGCGGGCGCGGCATTCGCCTTGCGGACGACGAAGAAATGCTCGTTCGCGAGATTACGACCGCCCAGCAGGAAGCCCAGAAGGCGTTCGGCAATTCCGGCGTCTATATCGAGAAATATTTGACCGGCATGAAGCACGTCGAAATTCAGGTCATCGCCGACAAGCACGGCAACGTCGTTCACCTCGGCGAACGGGACTGCTCGGTGCAGCGCCGGCGCCAGAAGCTCGTCGAGGAAGCGCCGTGCCCGGTCATGACGCCGGCCCTCCGCGAACGGATGGGGCAAGCCGCCGTACGGGCGGCCAAAGCCGTCGACTATTGCGGCGCGGGCACGATCGAGTTTTTGCTGGGTCCCGACGGCCAATTTTATTTTATGAAATGAATACCCGCATCCAGGTCGAACACCCCGTCACCGAAATGATCACGGGCGTCGACCTGATCAAGGAAATGATCTCGGTCGCGAAGGAGCGCCTCTTTCCTTTGCGCAGGAAGACGTCAAATGGGACGGTTGGGCGTTCGAATTCCGGATCAATGCGGAAGATCCGGAACGCAATTTCATGCCGTCTCCGGGGCGCGTCGGCTTTTATTTGCCGCCCGGCGGTCCCGGCGTGCGCGTGGACAGCGGCGCTTACACCCACTACACGATCTCGCCGCATTACGATTCGATGATCGCGAAGCTGATCGTCTGGGCGCCGACGCGCGGCGAAGCGATCGCTCGCGGACGGAGGGCCCTCGCGGAGTTTTTCGTGGAAGGGGTCAAAACGACGATCCCTTTTCATCTGAAGCTGCTGGATCATCCCCTGTTCCAAAAAGGCACGTTCGATATCAAGTTTCTCGAAGAACACGATATCTATGATCCCGGTTTGTCATAATCAACGCGCAATGCTATAGTATGAATAATAAAGAGGTGCATGGCCCAATCCGGCATGACGGCCCAGCCGCCATGCCGAGGCTGCCGGCGCCTCTGACAGCCGATGCTTGGGCGAAGAGCCGTACCATTTTGAAGGAGGTGGATTCACGATGGAAACATTGGTGACCGATTACGAACGCACGGAAATGGGTACCATTCAAATCGCGCCGGAAGTCATCGAGGTGATCGCCGGTCTCGCGACGGTCGAAGTGGAAGGCGTTGCCGGAATGAGCGGCGGTATCTCCTCCGGAATTGCGGAACTTCTCGGACGCAAAAATTTGTCCAAAGGCGTGAAAGTCGAAGTCGGCCAGCGCGAAGCGGCGGTCGACGTCAATATCGTCGTCGAATATGGCAGGCGCATTCCCGAAATCGCGGCTGAAATTCAGCGCAACGTCAAGCGTTCGATCGAAACGATGACGGGGCTGAACGTGGTGGAAGTGAATGTACATATTCACGACGTTCATTTCAAAACTCCGGAGAAACCGGAAGAAGACGATTCGCATGCGCGTGTCCGATAGCGCCCCCCGGGATTCCCTGAGGTAAGCGATTACCGGAATGCGGATGACGGCGCCGTAGCGGCCGAACCCAGGGGGAGGCCGAGCTTCGGCGCCTTTTCGTAAGGCGGGGCATACGCGCGTCGAGACTGGAGGAGACTGTCGTTGATTAGAATGCTGGACAGGCTGCTGTTATTTTTATACACGCTGGCGGTGGGCGCCGCTTCCGTAATCGCCGTCGTCGTCGCGCTGGGCGGCTTCGATACGGAATGGCTGAAGCAGTTCGTCGAGGAGGCCGCGGGAGGCTACGGGCGGTTCAGGCATCGGTCATCGCGGTCGGCGTCGTGCTGTTTTTGATCAGCTTCCGGCTGTTCGTCGTTTCGTTTCGGCGCACCGGCGGCTCGTCCGAGTCGATCACTCAGCGCACCGAGCACGGAGATATTCGCATTTCGGTCGAGACGATCGAGAATTTGGCGCTCAAGGCCGCATCCCGTTCCCGGGCGTCAAGGATTTGCGCGCGCGGGTCCGCGCTTCCGAATCCGGCCTGCAAATCATGATCCGCGCTTTCGTCGACGGGGAAAACTCCATTCCTTCGATATCCGAAGAAATGCAAAAAGCCGTATCCGAACATTTGGAGCAGACGACCGGAATTCCCGTTTCCGAGGTTTCCGTCTTTATCGCCAACGTGACGCAGTCGCCGACCACGTATAAAAGCCGAGTGGAATAGGGGGACGGCCGCCCATGTGGAAAGAATGGCTGGAAGCCTACGGAGGACGGGCGCTTGGCATTTTGGCGGACTTTTTTGCGCGGTCATCTATTTAATTAGCGGATTTTGGGATATGCTGTTTTGTATATTGCTTGTCGGTTTGGGATATGGAATCGGATATAACAAAGACAAGAAGCGGGCCCTCTGCTGCCGTGGGACCGGCTGGTCTCCTGGATGTCCGATCGGTGGCCGTGGCCGCGCTGATTCGCAAGCCGTGAAGCCTTCTTGCCCGAAGCGGCGCCTCGCGCCGCCATCCCGTTTCGGGATCGGGCGGGACGGCTCGTCGTTTTTTCTGAATGCTATTTCGGTTGGCCCAAAAAACAAGTTGTCGAAGCGGGAGGATTCATGAAGCGCAGATTGGCAAGGGAAATTGCGGTGCAGAGCCTGTACCAGATGGAAATGAACGGCGTGGACGCGCAGGCCGCGGTGGAGACCGTTCTGACGGAAGCGCGCGAAGAAAACGAAATCGGCGCGAACGTCGAAGACGTCGGCGCGGTCGACGGGTTTACCCGCGAGCTGGTAAAGGGCGTTACGGCCCACCGGGAAGAAATCGACCGCTCGCTGGCCCGGTATTTGACCGATGGCAGGTGGATCGCCTGTCGCGGTGGACCGCCAGATTTTGCGGCTTGCGGCTTTCGAGCTCGCCCACCGGAAGGAAGTGCCTCCGAAGGTTGTCGTAAACGAAGCGATCGAGCTGGCGAAGCGCTTCGGCACGGACGAATCCGGCAAATTCGTCAACGGCGTGCTCGGACGCATGCTGCGCGAGACGGGGGCGGAAAGCCGGAATCCGCAAAAGATCCGAAGCCCGAATTCGAAACGAATGGCGAGGAGGAACCGCAATGAGCGCAAAGCTGATCGAAGGCAAAAAATTTCCGACCAAATCCGGGCGGAAATCAAAGACGAAGTCGCAAAGCTGAAAAGTTCGGGCATTCAACCGGGGCTTGCCGTCATTCTGGTCGGGGAAGATCCGGCGTCCCAGGTTACGTTCGCAATAAGGCGAAAGCTTGCGAAGATCTCGGCTTTTATTCCGAGGTGCACCGCCTTTCCGCGGAGACCTCGCAAGCGGAATTGCTGGAGCTGATCGGCCGGTTGAACGCCCAAGACAGCGTGCACGGCATTCTCGTGCAGCTGCCGCTGCCGAAGCATATCGAGGAGAAGGCGGTCATCGACGCGATCGCGGTCGAAAAGGACGTGGACGGCTTTCATCCGGTCAGCGTCGGCAATATGGTCATCGGAGACGACGCCTTGCTGCCTTGCACGCCGGCGGGCGTTATCGAGCTGCTGAAGCGGACGGGCAACTCTCCCGCCGGCAAGCATGCGGTCGTCATCGACGCAGCAACATCGTGGGCAAGCCGGTTTCGCTCCTGCTGCTTCGGGAGCATGCGACGGTGACGATTTGCCATTCGCGCACGCCGAATCTGGCGGAAGTTTCCCGCCAAGCCGATATCGTCGTGGCGGCGGTCGGCGTTCCGAAGCTGGTCAAAGGCGACTGGATCAAGCCCGGAGCCGTCGTGATCGACGTCGGCGTCAACCGGCTGCCTGACGGCAAGCTGTGCGGCGACGTGGATTTTGCCGAAGCTTCCGAAGTTGCGGGCTGGATTACGCCGGTTCCGGGAGGCGTCGGGCCGATGACGATTACGATGCTGATGAAAATACGCTGAAAGCGGCATTGGGCAAAGCCAAGTAAACGAAATACAGACGCAAACGGTCGCGTTCGAAGCCAAGGAGAGGAGGCGGCGCGTTTGGAGCCTTCGCGCGTGCTGAGCATCCGCGATGTGAACCGGTACATCAAGCTGAAGCTGGAAGGAGACGCCAAGCTTCAGATATATGGATCCGGGGGGAAATCTCGAATTCACCCATCATTCGAGCGGACATATGTACTTTACGCTCAAGGACGAAAGCGGCAGACTGAAAAGCATCATGTTCGGCTCGTACAATCAGCGGCTGCCCTTCCGGCCGAAGGACGCATGAAGGTGCTGGCGAGAGGCGGGTGTCCGTCTTCGAGCGGGACGGCCAGTACCAGTTTTACGTTACGGCGATGCAGCCGGACGGCGTCGGCAGCCTTTATCTCGCTTTCGAGCAGTTGAAGCGGAAGCTTGGCGAGGAAGGCTTGTTTTCCGAGGCGGTCAAGCGGCCGATTCCCCGATACCCGAAAGCGATCGGCGTTATTACGTCGCCGACGGGGGCGGCGGTGCGGGATATTATCATTACCCTGCAAAGGCGGTTCGCGTCCGTCCCGGTGCTTCTCTATCCGGCATCGGTCCAGGGAAGGCGGCGGCGGCCTCGATCGTGCAGGCGATCGAGGCGATGAATCGTCTCGGCGAGGCGACGTCCTGATCGTGGGCCGCGGGGGCGGATCGCTCGAAGAGCTTTGGGCGTTCAACGAGGAAATCGTCGCCCGAGCCATTCGCGCGTCGGCCATTCCCGTCATTTCGGCGGTCGGCCACGAAACGGATTTCACGATCGCCGACTTCGTCGCCGATTTGCGCGCGCCGACGCCGACCGCGGCCGCGGAGCTCGCGGTTCCGCACGCGGCGGAGCTGCGCCAGACGATCGAGTCGCTGCGGCGGCGAATGGACAAATCGCTGCGCTTTAAGCTTGTCCATTCGCGGGAACGCTGGCAGCGCGCGGCCAAGTCGCCGTATTTTTTGCAGCCGAAGCGGGCGTTGCTCTCGCAGGCCGAACGGCTCGACCGGCTGCGGGATCGGCTGCAGTTCCGCGCCGAGGGGCGATTCGCCCGGTCGCAAGAGCGGCTTGCGCGGCTGGCGGGCCGGTTGTCGGCCGCAAGCCCGCGGGCGCAAGCGTCGTTCGCGCGCAAGCGGGCCGATGCGGCTGCGGCCAGGCTGTCGCAGTCGATGCGAAGCGTGCTGCGCGAACGGCAAAGCGGCTTCGGCGCGCTCGTTCGCCAGCTTGACGCGCTCAGCCCGCTCAAAATTATGGGCAGAGGCTACAGTCTCGTCTATGACGAACAGGAAGAAGCTATCATTCGTTCGATAGAGGAAGTTCAGCCGGGAGACCGGGTCAAAGTCCGCTTGGCGACGGAACGCTGGATTGCCAAGTATGGGGATTGCAGGAGGAGGGAGTCGGGAATGAGCCTTAAACCGGAACGGGAAACGGCAGGCGCGGAAACGGCGGCGAGCGCGGATGCCGCGCAGGCTATTTCCTTCGAGGAAGCGATGGAGAAGCTGGAGGAAATCGTGGCCCGCCTCGAGCATTCGGACGTCCCGCTGGAAACCGCCATCGAGCTTTATCAGCAGGGAATCGCATTGTCCAGGCTTTGCGGCAGAAGCTCGAACAAGTGGAAAAAAGGATCGAAATGCTGATGGAGGACGAAACCGGATTTCAGCGCAAGCCGTTCGCGCCTTTGCAGGGCGAGGCCGAAGCGGATAAAGGAGAGTAGCGGAAGTGACGGTATCTGGCAACATCGAAGCGTATATCAAGGCTTTGCGAGAACGCGTCGAAGAACGGCTTCGCGAAGCGATACCGGCCGAATGGCGCATTCCGGCCCCGCTGAGGGACGCGGCCGTTTACTCGCTGGAAGCCGGGGGCAAGCGCCTGCGGCCGATATTGGTTTTGGCGTCGGCGGAAAGCGTCGGCGGCGACGAGGGGATCCACGCCAGGGCGATGCCGTTTGCCGTCGCCGTCGAAATGATCCACACCTACTCGCTCATTCACGACGACTTGCCGGCGATGGATAACGACGATTTTCGCCGCGGACGTCCGACCAACCACAAAGTGTTCGGAGAGGCGATGGCGATTCTCGCCGGCGACGGGTTGCTGACGCACGCCTTCTTCGTCGCTTCGCAGGCGGCTTCTTTGGGCGTTCCGGCAGACCGGGCGCTCGCCGTCGTTTCGGAGCTGGCCCGGTTTGCGGGACTTTCGGGCATGGTCGGCGGCCAAGCGAGCGATATGCTGGGAGAGCAGGGAATCACCTCGCTCGAGGAGCTCGAGTCGATCCATTTGCACAAGACAAGCGACCTGATCGCGTTTCGTTGCGGGCGGGGGGCACGCGGCCGAAGCGGAAGCCGACAAGCTGGCGGCGCTCGAGCTGTTCGGCCGCAATATCGGCCTCGCCTTCCAAATTCAGGACGATATTTTGGACGTGATCGGCGACGAGGGGAAACTGGGCAAACCGCTGAAAAGCGATGAGCGCCAAGGCAAAGTGACGTACCCGTTTCTGCTTGGGCTGGACGCGAGCCGGGAGCGCGTGTCCCGTCTTACGGAAGAGGCGATCGAGGCGGTAATGGCCGCGGGTTTTGCCAAGCCGGAATTGCTGGCCGGCATCGCGCGCTCCATCATGAATCGGGATCACTAGCCGTTGCACCGGTTTAAAAGAATTTGCGCTTTATCCGGACTGCCCGGCGAGCGGATGTCGACGTTGTCGACGCGCCGGGGCGGTCTTTTTTTTGGCCGTGCCGAGCGCCCATGGATGAGGATCCTTGCCTTTGACGGCTAACGCCAGTCGGGGGCGGAAAACGGCAGGTGATCGTTTTTGCGTGCAATCGCCGAACTCACGCCGAATTCACCCGGAACCCTTTCGAACCTTTGAGGATACACAAACTTCCACCCCAACTTGCGAACTAGAAACCGGGCCGGATCCTCGCGCCAATCTTGAATTAAAGTTTCCGAACCGAAGTATTCAACCCGTACAAATAAACACTTCGCCTTGCAGCAAAATCCCGGAACGATTTTCACGGTTAAACGTATGGAATGGGATACCATAACCGCAGCGGACCGTCGCGGGGCTTGCGTCCGCATTTCGTCAAGATCTGCCAAGCTTGGCCCCGTATTGGGCATTTGTCTGCCGCATGTGTTATAATGATATCAAATTTTGTAACGTACACGGACTTATCCGGGAAAGCGGGGAACTCCATTGCTGCTCGACCGTATCGACAGCCCATCTGATCTTAAGCAGCTTTCCTTAGCCGAGCTGCCTCAGTTGGCGCAAGAAATCCGCCAGTTTTTAATCGAAAATTTATCCGCGACCGGCGGGCATCTCGCGCCGAATTTGGGCGTCGTCGAATTGACGCTCGCGCTCCATTATTTGTACGACAGCCCGCGGGACAAATTCATTTTCGACGTCGGCCATCAGGCCTACGTTCATAAAATTTAACCGGCCGCAAAGACCGCTTCGGCACGCTGCGCCAGAAGGACGGCCTGTGCGGCTTCGTCAAGCGTTCCGAAAGCGAGCATGACGTATGGGAAGCCGGGCACAGCAGCACTTCGCTGTCGGCCGCGGCCGGCATGGCTCTTGCGCGCGACTTGAAGGGCGAAAGCAACAAAGTGATCGCCGTGATCGGGGACGGCGCGCTGACCGGGGCATGGCGCTCGAAGCGATGAACCATATCGGTCACGAGAAGCGCAATCTGATCGTCGTCCTGAACGACAACGAGATGTCGATCGCGCCGAACGTAGGCGCTCTGCACAACTACTTGGGCAAGGTTCGTTCCGACAAAACCTATCGCAAAGCGAAGGACGAATTCGAAACGCTCGTCCGCAAAATTCCCGCCATCGGCGGCAAGCTGGCCAAGACGGCCGAACGGCTCAAGGACAGCCTGAAATATTTGGTTGTCCCGGGATGCTGTCGAGGAATTCGGGCTCAAATATTTCGGGCCGGTCGACGGCCACGATATCGAGAAGCTGGTCGAGGCGTTTCATCAAGCCGAGAAGGTGAACGGTCCGGTTCTCATTCACATCCTCACGATCAAGGGCAAAGGATATTCGCCCGCGGAAGCGGATTCGTTCAAATGGCACGGCATCACGCCGTACAGATCGAATCCGGACAAGTCGTCAAGTCGGTCGGACCTCCCGTTTATACAGACGTCTTCGGCAAAACGCTGATCGAACTCGCGGAGCGGGACGACCGCATCTTGGCGATTACCCCGGCCATGCCGGGAGGTTCCGGACTGCTCGGTTTCGCGGAACGCTTCCCGAACCGGATGTTCGACGTCGGCATCGCGGAGCAACATGCCGCCACGATGGCCGCAGCCATGGCGCTGGAAGGCATGAAGCCGGTATTCGCCGTCTATTCGACGTTCCTGCAGCGCGCCTATGACCAGGTAGTGCACGATATTTGCCGCCAGAAACTGAACGTGGTGTTCGCGATCGACCGGGCCGGCTTTGTCGGCGCAGACGGGGAGACGCACCAAGGCGTGTACGATATCGCATTCTTGCGGCATATTCCGAATATGGTCATCATGATGCCGAAGGACGAGAATGAGCTGCGGCACATGCTCAAGACCGCGGTCGAATACGAGGACGGCCCGATCGCCGTCCGTTATCCGAGGATCAACGGACTTGGCGTCCCGATGGATCCGAGCTTCGGCCGATCCCGATCGGCAGCTGGGAAACGGTTCGCGACGGGGATTACGCCGCCATCATCGCGATCGGCCGATGGTTCAAGTCGCGGAAGAAGCCGCGGAACTGCTGAAGCGCGAAGGCATTCAGGCCCGGGTCGTGAACGCCCGCTTCGTCAAACCGCTGACGAGGAGATGCTGCTCTCCTTGGCCAAGGAAAACATCCCGCTGCTCGTGCTCGAAGAGGATCGGAGCAAGGGGACTGGCGGCGCCATTCTCGAGTTTTACGCATTGGCGGGCCAGCAGCACATCTCGGTGGGCATGCTCGGCGTTCCCGACCGTTTCATCGAGCACGCGACGATCAAGGAACAGCGGGCCGAAGTCGGGCTGACGCCCGAAAACGTCGCGCAGGAGCTGCGCAAGCGCGTCGTCCGCAAGCGCCAGAGAGCGACGTGATGAACGTACCCGTCAAGGAACGGCTCGACGTTTTGCTTGTGGAGTTAGGCTATTTCGAAAGTCGCGAAAAGGCGAAGGCGGCGATTATGGCGGGGCTCGTTCAAGTCGGCACGGAGCGCGTCGACAAGGCGGGGACGAAGGTGCCGCGCGACGCCGCCATCGTCGTCAAAGGAGCGCCCCATCCGTATGTCAGCCGCGGGGGCTCAAGCTCGAGAAAGCGATCCGATTTTTCGGGCTCGATTTGAAGGATGCGGTTATGCTCGACATCGGCGCCTCCACCGGAGGGTTTACCGATTGCGCGCTTCAGAACGGCGCGGCATTCGTCTACGCGGTGGATGTCGGTACAACCAACTGGACTGGTCGCTGCGCCAGGACGAGCGGGTCCGGGTCATGGAACGGACGAATTCCGTCATATGACCGCGGACCAGTTGGACGGCCGGCGCCGGCATTTGCGACGATCGACGTTTCGTTCATCTCGCTGAAGCTGATTTTGCCGACGCTGGCCGAGCTGCTTCAGTCCGGCGGCGGGACGGTCGCGCTCATCAAGCCCCAATTCGAGGCAGGCCGCGAGCAAGTAGGCAAATCCGGCGTCGTCGGGATCCGGGCGTTCACGAATCGGTGCTGATCGAAGTGCTGGCTCACGCGGAGAAGCTTGGATTTCGGCTGCAAGGGCTGACCTATTCCCCGATTACCGGGGGCGAAGGCAACATCGAATTTTTGGCCTATTGGCGGCTTGAAGCGAACGCTTCGGAAACGTTAGAGACGAAAGTTCTCCGGATTCCGTTCCGTCGCTCGTTCGCTCGGTCGTGGACGAGGCCTCGAACGCTTTTCACCGCAAAGTTGATCTTAGCACGAAATAAGCAAGGGAACATCTGTCCGGAGCTGCCGAAGAACGGCCGGATCGAATAACCGGTTCTCGCGGGCATGCTCCGTTTTTGCGTTCCTTCGCGGAAAAAAGGAATTCAGGGCTTGCGGCGCGAACTACGATTAGATGCGGCGAACCTCCAGGAACTCGACAATCGATAACGCCGACGTTCGATGCGGAGGGGAGCGATCGTGGAGCGGTTCGGCGATTGCTGTTGTTTTTGACGGTTGCGGGGCTGCTGGTCTGGTGGCTGGCGAGGCGGCTGCATTTGTGCTGTTAGAGCCGCCCAGCGCCAGGCTTCGGAAGCTCGCGCATGCGGGAGAAGTGGAACCGGCCGATGCGGGTAACGCTGCTGGAAGAGCACGGTTACGAGGTGTTGTCCGGCAAGCATCGCATTCCGCTTCGCGTGACCGTCGACGACTTTCCTTCGCAGCCTACGCGCCTTATTTCGATTATTTGGCCAAAAAGGATCAACAATACTATTTAGGGCTTGCGAACGGGTCACATTTTACGGTGACACGAGCAACGAACTGCGAGCCTCGACAATAGCCATTGCAAAACGGGCAAAAAGAGAACCCGGAGTCTCTTTTCGAGGTTCATCACCAGCAGTTGCAGCCCGATTACGGTCTCGCTGGTCGTCTGAAGGTGCGCTCGAATACGGCCAAGCCCATAGCTGCGCTTGCCTTCACCGAACTTGCCCTCCACCGCATTGCGCGCGGCTGCATCCGCTTTGGCGATTTTCTTTTGCTCCTGTTGATCGGCGGATGACGGACGCCCCAATTGCGGTCCGCTCAGTCGAATCCTTCTCCTTGCAGAAGCGCAAGTTGTCCGCGTGCGGTAAATCTGATCGGCCAGCACCGCTTTGGGATAATAGCCGAATCGAGC